>JAQWRY010000074.1 GCA_029243485.1 Candidatus Binatia bacterium
ATCGTGTTCATCGGCGGCATCACCATCCCCTCGCAGTAGTGGAACCACTGCAGGTAGTGCGGGAACTCGGGCTGATCCACGGCGGGCTTGAGCTTCCCGGGCGCGTGGCGGGCCAGGATGTACTCGACGATGGCGCCGGACTCGTAGATCTGCACTTCGTCGTCATCGAGCACGGGTACGCGGCCCAGCGGGTGACGCGCCCGGTGCTCGTCGGACTTCAGGTCCTTCGGGTGGAAGTCCATCCGGTTCAGCTCGAACGGAAGGTCCAGCTCCTTCAGCAGCCAGTAGATGCGGCTCGCGCGCGAGTTCGGTGCGAAATGAAGTGTCAGCAAGGTTCTCTCCTAGTTTGCTCCGCCCCGTACGAGGCGGCCGGGCCGCGCGCCGGTATCGGCGTCGTCGATCCGCGTCCTCGTCCCGGCAACGAAGGTGGCCGTGTATCCCTTGGCCGACTGCAGCACCCGGCTGCCACCGGCCGGCAGGTCGTGATGAACCTCCAGGCCGCCCAGTTGCAGGTTGTCGAGGTCGATCAGGTTCAGGTCGGCGCGCTTGCCGATCTCAAGACTGCCGCGGTCGTGCAGTCCGTAGAGGTTCGCGTTGTTGAGCGTGTGCTTGTGAACCATGAACTCGAGCGACAGCCGCTCCCCCCGGGAGCGGTCGCGCACCCAGTGAATCAGGGAGTACGTCGGCGCCACCGCGTCAAAGATCAGGTTCACGTGCGCACCCGCGTCCGACAGACCGGCGACCGTATGCGGGTGTGTGAGCATCGTGTGGATGACGTCGTGGTTTCCGCTCATGTAGTTCGAACCGAGCACGATCGCGAAGTTCTTTCCTCCGCCGTCGACCAGGAAGTCGTAGATGTACTCCGGAACGTCTTTTCCGGCGGCCGCCGCCTTCGTCATGAACATCCCCGAAGGCTCCGGCTCGTAGTCGATCGGTAGGGAGATGGGGAACATGAATGGGGCGGTGCGACCGAGCAGCTGGTGCACATTCGCCATGGCGCCGGGCTGATCGACCGGGACGTCCGCGTCCTGCAGAATCGCGGCCTTCACCTCGGGCTTCTTCATCTCCGCGACGCGCTCGGCGAGCGGCAGGTCCGCGAGCTTCAGGTACGTCTCGCGGCGCTGGAACATGTGGTAGGTCTGCAGCCCCGTAACGAAGCCGATCGGACGGCAGGCCACCTGGGGCCGCAGGTCCGAGCCCTTCGCGTTCTCCTCGGTGACCCCGTCCAGGAACGCCTGCCACGTGTCCGGATAGTCGGGGATCTGCACCGTCGTGAATGTAACCGGCCGGCCACACTCGCGGCCGACACGTTTGATCAGCTCGAACTCTTCGAGGAGTGTGTAGCGCTCGCCGCCGATCTCCTTGAGCTCACCCACGGTGCTCGCCGGGATCAGCTCGAAGACGCCGGAGCCGGCGCGCTTCATCCCCTCGGCGAGAGCGAGCAGCTCGTCCTCGGCCGCGAAGGTTCCGGGCACGGGCTCGCCCGACATGCTGCGATGCCCGATCGTGCGCGACGTCGAGAAGCCGAGCGCACCGGCACGCATCGATTCCTCGACCAGGTCGCGCATCCGCGTAAGGTCGTCCGCTGTGGGCGCCTCATTGTCACGGCCGCGCTGGCCCATCACGTAGCTGCGGAGCGGACCGTGGGGCAGCTGCGCACCTACGTCGAGCGTCCAGCGACGGGTCTCGAGGTAGTCGAGATAATCGGGGAAGCTCTCCCACTCCCCCCACGGCATCCCTTCGTACAGTGCGGTGCCCGGAATGTCCTCGACACCCTCCATCAGCTCGATGAGAATCCGCTCACCGCCCCGCTCGACGGGAGCGAAGCCGACGCCGCAGTTCCCCATCACGACGGTCGTGACGCCCTGGGAGGCCGACGGATCCATCTGTTCGTCCCACGTCACCTGACCGTCGTAGTGCGTGTGCAGGTCGACCCAGCCCGGCGTCGCGATTAGGCCGTCGGCGTCGACCGTCTCACGGGCCGCCTCGTCGACTTTCCCTCGCGCCACGATCTTGCCATCGCGAATCCCGAGGTCGCCGCTCTCGCCGGGTGCCCCGGTGCCGTCTACTATTTTTGCGCCTTTGATCACGGTATCCAGCATGTCGATTCTCCTTGGCGTGAAGCGTTCCCGAGCTCGGGAAGGCGGGCCGGTCAGTTCGGGTAGTAAACGAACTCGTCGTCGGGCGACTCCGGTTGGTTCAGGTGTTTATCGATCGAGATCGCGGCCGCCGCTCGGGACGGCCAACGCGGAGGCGCCTGCTCCGCGAGGTGCACGGCGAGGACCGCATCGAGCTCGGCGAACTTTTCCGGAAGTTCACTCGCGAGGTTGTTCTGCTCCGTCGGGTCGTCGGCCATGTCGAAGAGCCAGACAAATTCGTCGTTCGGGCCGCTGCGTTGGAGCTTCCAGTCCTCGTGCAGAACACCATCCGCCTCGTCTCGGACATTCGGGAGCAGGTCTACAACGTCCATCTTCCGGTCGGTCGGCATTTCCGCGCCCGCAGCCGCCACGGCCGTCGCGTAGATGTCGAAGTGGTGCACCGGCTCGTCGTACCTCTGCCCTGCCGGAATCCCTGCCGGCCAACGCATCATGTACGGCACGTGAACGCCGCCTTCGAACAACGTGAGCTTCCAGCCCCGATAGGGACGATTCACGTCCGGCAGGCCGATGTAGCCGGCACCGCCGTTGTCGGACGTGAAGATCACGATCGTGTTCTCATCGAGGCCGTTATCGCGAAGCGCCTCGAGAACACGCCCCACACTTCGATCCAGAGCGCGGATCATCCCCGCGTACGTGCGCTCGGTATGACTCTCGATGTTCGGGTAGGCGTCGTAGTCTTCCTTCGTGGATTGGAGCGGTGTGTGGATGCCCCAGTGCGCCAGAGAGAGGAAGAACGGGCGATTCCGATTGTTCTCGATCACCTTCACGGCCTGATCCGTGTAGTAGTCGGTCGTGTGCCCCTCGGGTTCGAACTCCGGGCCACCGTTGTAGCGCACCGCGTAGCCGCCCATCGTCCAGGGGAAGCGGTCGAGCGGGTCGAACATCTGCTTCGAGTTGACCGTGTCGGGATGGTCCTCGGGTAGGTGCAGCACGCCCGCCATCAGGAGGCTCTCGTCGAAGCCTTGATCGTTCGGCGGCCGCTCCGATGGCGGCGCCTCAGCGACGTCGGCGATGCGAAACACCCGCGACTGAAAAAGCGCGCTCATATGCCCTCAAACTTATGGCACCAGATATGCCAACAAGTCAATGCCGTGAAGCCCCCCTCGCGGGTCGGCTGACCCGCCACCTGCTATCCGAGGCTTGATGCCCTCTCACCATGAGAGTAAACCTCCCGCCAGCATGAAGGCGAAACCTGGAACGAAGCTCGGCCTCGCGGCGCCCATCGTCGCCCTGGCGTTCTTCTTCGGGTGGTTCGCGATGAACAACGCCGTCGGGGTCCCAGAGAACCGAACGTTCTTCGTCCTCGGCTGGTTGCTCGCCATCGCGCTCGGACTTGGGGCCTTCGTCCGCGGCACCAGGTGGTACGGAGGCATCGCCGCCGCCCTCGGGATCTTCATCGGCACGTTTCTGCCGATGACCGTCTACATCAGCCCGCAGCAGGTCGGCGCGGGTGCCGTCCAGGTGGGAGACACGATCCCGCAGTTCAAGGCGGTCGACGAGTTCGGGGAGTGGTTCGACTCCGAGGCACTCCAGGGCCATCATGTACTCATCAAGTTCTTCCGTGCCCATTGGTGACCGTACTGTGTCGCCGAGTTGCGGCGATGGGAGACCCTTCGGCCCGAGTTCGACAAGCGTGACATCCAGGTGCTCACGGTCAGCACCGACTCGGTCGAAGAGCTGCAGAACGGGCGCGACGCCCACGGCCTGCAAGCGATCATGCTGTCCGATGCCGACCTGAAGGTCACCGACGCGTTCGGTCTGCGCAACACGCTCGTTCACTCCGCACCGCCGGGTGACGAGCAGGAAGCACTGCCGGTGCCCGCGTCGCTCCTCGTCGACAAAGACGGAAAGATCCTCTGGATGGACCTCTCGGAGAACTATCAGCGGCGCTCCGGCCCCGATGTCGTTCTCGCGGCGATGCAGAAGCATCTGGACTAGCGATACCGCACATTGAAGAATCCATTCCGAGCCATCTCGCCGACGCATCCGAAGCCGAGCGGGCCTGGTTTTCGTCGGACCAGGGAAGCGACTTCAAGGTCACCGAAATCGTCGATCCCGACAGCGTCAGAGATCCGGCGAGCGGGGGCCGTAAGCTTCAACTGATTCTTTGCGGCCACAAGGACGGGCAGGCCGTCTGCTTCCGCTTCGCACCGGAACGCGAAGGCTTCGACGTCGAGCACGCGGCGCCGTGGCCTCTCTTCGTGATGCTGCTTCTGGCCAACGGGTGGTTTCTGCGGCCCGTCCCGTTCAACTGCCGTCCCGGCGAAAACACAGTCCCAAAGCGAATCCGAAACGCGATACTCCGACTGGCAGGCTTCGTCGCCGTATGGATCGCCGCCGGCCTGCTTCTTCCCACATGGATCGTGGTGCTCCCGTTCGCGGGCTGGGTCGCGAAGGTCGCGCCCGGCATACGGCTGGTCAACAATCGCTTCCAGACCGTCGGAGGAGCGCGAAGTGATCCAGCTGGTGGAAGGCTCGGACCTGTCGGTGCGCCGCACGCTGCGCGAGCTGGGCGTGAGCCGCTCGATTTTCTACGCCTGGTACGAGCGCTACCGCGAGCATGGAGCCGCGCAAGCCCGCGACGCGCCGTCACTGGAATCGCATTCCTGAGCGCGAGCGAGCGCGGGTGGTCGAAGCGGCGCTGGCCGACCCGGAGAGATCGCCCAGAGAGCTGGCGTGACAGAGGACGGACCGGACAAGCCAATTCATCTCTGAATCCAGCGTCTATCGCATTCTAAAGGCGCACGACCTCATCACGAGTCCGGCCTACGTCTCGATCCGGGCCGCCGATCGCTTCCAGCATCCGACGACGCGGCCCAACGACCTTTGGCAGACGGACTTCACGTACCTGCGCGTGGTGAGCTGGGGCTGGTACTACCTGTCGACCGTGCTCGACGACTACTCGCGCTACATCTTGGCGTGGACGCTCGGCACGGCGATGAAGGCGTCGGACGTGACCGAGACGCTTGATCTGGCGCGAGCGAAGGCAGGAGTCGACGAGGTGGCGGTCGTGCACCGACCTCGGCTGCTGAGCGACAACGGCCCTTGCTACGTCTCGGGCGAGCTGGCGACCTATCTTGGTCGTCACGGGATGGAGCACACGCGAGGAGGCCGTACCATCCGCAAACCCAGGGGAAGATCGAGCGCCACCACCGGTCGATGAAGAACGTGGCGAAGCTGGAGAACTACTACAGTCCGTGAGAGCTCGAGCGTGCGATCGGTCGCTTCGTCGAGCACTACAACCATCGGCGCTACCGCGAGTCACTGGACAACGTGACTCCAGCCGATGCATATCACGGGCGGCGCACCGCGATCCTGACGCGCCGAGAACAGACCAAGAAGAAGACAATGGCTCGTCGTGCGCGACAGAATCTACGCGCCGCGTAGGCGGGCAAACGTGCCAGAAGTGTCTCTTATAAATCAGGCCTACTGATCCCGAAGTCTTTGACGACGTGCGCCCACGCTGCGTCTTAAAACAGAACAGAGCTAGCAGATCCTCTCAAGGATGGCGTCCCACAGCGCGACGCGAGCCGTGAGGGCACGTAAGGATATTTCTTCGGCCCGCCCCATCAGTTCAGGCGAGGACGCAAGCAACCTCTCGACCATTGCTTCGGAAGCCAACGAATGATCCTGCGAGTCTATATCGACGTGCCGTTGCAAACACGCAACCAAGGTGCCGCAGGCAAGACCCTCTTGAGACAGATTCGTAGCAATCGGTAGAAACATTTCCGGAATGATCAGTTCTCGAGAATAGTGAAATGCCGCTACACGGACCGCAACAGGCTCTTCGAGAATTTCGGATGTCGCTTGAAGAAACTCGTTAACTGATGGGGTCAACTTTGCATCTGCGAGGACAGATTGAAACAAGGCGCCACGACGAACTTCCGCTATACAAAAATTAATCTCCGAACAATCCGCACCAATTTCGGTCATTGCTTCCAAGTACCATTCAAAGTGAGAAAGTTTCCGAAACCCATCGCCCTCGGGAATGGAGTCGCTCTCTTCCGCCAAGACCAATGCGTTGACAAGCCTGGCGGTCTCCGGGTCTCGCCCCGGGAACCACGGCAGGGAAACTGTCGTCAAATCCCTTTGCAGACTTTTTAATAACGTCATGAAGTCCCACACTGCGAATACGTGGTACTCCGTAAAAAGACGCAAAGCAGACGGAGTCTTTATGGCCCCATAGAGCGGGTGGTTCCGAAGAACCTCACAAGCCTCTTCCCAATTCTGGGTTTTGTTCACGTCTGCGATCCATGGCCACCACTCCAGAAGAAGTTGCGGCGGGCGGCTTCTCTAGCCAATCCTAGCATCGGAAGTTTTCAATCTGTCGAACTATTAAGATTTTCACGATAGCGTCCTTTCGCCGTATTCTCTGGCATCTGCATGGACTTCTAGCGCAACAGGAACTGATCCAAACAGAGGTATATGGAATAAACCTGCACGTATTCTAGGTTGCCCACAACCCCACTCGCGTTCGGCACGTACTCGCAAAAAAGAGAGCCCAAGGAGCCAAGATCGAAGTTCCTCAGGGAAGTGGTCAACTTCCGGGAGAGAGAGCAACGACATGGTAAAAACTCGAGATTCAAATTCGCGAGCTTGCCGAGCCCGTCCGGCGGCGACGCAGCGGCCGCTTGAGTCCCAAAAACCCGACCTGACTCGAGGTTTTGCGGTGGCGACTACCCGTCGACCTAGGCGAATAGGTCGGTCAGTTTTCCTATTGTCATACAACATCTGGGATACGCCCGGCGGATAGCGCATCGCGTTTTTGGGGCGCGTTCAGTCTCGTTCGGGACCCCACTCCATCGCTGTTGCTGCGCCTGCGCAACCATTTTCTACGCAGCTTCGAGGTTCTCTACTTCTTTCTGCTGATCCGGTTCATGGTGCTCAGCGGCAAACAACCCGACCCGGAGAACTTCACGGACTAGTTTCTGTACTGGGAGAAAAAGCTCGAGGAAAGTTTGGGTGACTACGTCGGGGGAGATGAGCCGAACACTGTCGACATGATACTATTTGGCATCCTTCAATACCATTTCAGCAATCCAGTCCCCCCGATCGCGTCACTCCAAACGGATCCCAAACTCCCGCGAGTGCGTTCGTGGATTGGCACGATGCAAAGGCGCTTTGCCACTTACCCCCATCTCTACTCGGGCGTCTACTTCGAACCGGCTTCTCCGGCACCGGTGTCCGCGCCTACTTTGGAGCGAATCGCTTTCTGGCTCGGTTCGCTCTGTATGGTAGCCGCCTTTCCGATCACAGTTTCGCTGGCCCTGCTCGTCGCTGCGAGAACGCCTAGAACCGCACCGGGCGCCTAACGAACGCAGGCGCTATCGGACGCAAATCGGGCCAGCCTCGGTAGCGCTTCGAACCAGGCTTGGAGTTCGCTCGTCAACTGATCTGCGTGACCCGTGGCACCGATGCTGCGGTACAGGTCGAGCGCTTCGCGAAGCGCGACATCGTAGGCAGCCGCGTTACCGAGGGCGTGAACCACCGGTGGCTTCCGGTTCCGCGGCAGGTACTTCGACAGCGCCGACTGCGCGACGGTGAAGCCGAGCTTGAGCAGTTCGCCATGGGTCCGAGGTGCTCCCCATGTCGGATTGGCCTCGTGCATCGTCGCGATGAGGTCCTGGAGTTCTCGCGAGATCCCAGGACACCCGAGCTGACACCGTCGGCTCTTGCCGCGCCAGAAGAAGCGAAAGCCCTGGCGATGCCAGCCGATCAGGGTCTCGGGCTGAACCAAGACGAGAGATTGACGCCATCCAGTTCAATGACGGAAGAGCCACGCCCACAGTAGGCGGTCTCCCCCGTGCAGAGCGCGCCGACGGCCACCACCCTGGCGTTGCAGCACGAGAAGCTGGTGGCGAAGCGCAACGACCTCGACGCGGAGAGCGACAGAGCTGCGAAAGAGGTCGGGGAACGTCGAGAGGAGAGCGCGAAAATCGGTCTCCTGTAGCCCCGCGGTGTAGCGGCCCGACAGGATTCCTCAACAATCTCAGTGCGATCGAGTTGCCGGAAGCCACAACCGCGGGACACTCGTTCGCGGATGAATGAAAATGAATTGCATGATCCCCGCCGCGAGCAAAATTTTGGGTCGACAGGCGGTGATTTCGCGAATCTTTCAAATTGATGTAACAGAATCAGTGAGGAGCTATACTCCCTAAAGGCTGCTTGTACTTCCTATACTGCGTGTAGCTGCATTCCAAAGTCTTCGATGACGGGACATAGGTTATGGGCACGAACGCCGAGCAACGAGACCTCAAGCCACCAGGAGCCGCGTTCGGCGAACCCAGCTTCCCTTCCTACCTCACCGAATGGCCCGCAGCCCGCAAGTCTGCGTTGATCTCAGGGCTCGTCTTGGGCCTAGTGCTTTACGCAACCGCGTTGCTGGATTACGCGGCGCAACACCCCGCGGAAGTCCCTTTCATCGATCCGACCGTACTCGAACTCCAGATCCAGCTCTCGTTCGGCACTCTGGTGCTATGGACCCTCCTCGGCCTTGTTTCCCTGGCCGCCCGGGGTCGATTCGACCACCGAGAGTTTTTCCTTCATGCGCCCCTCCAACTTTTTGCCGTCAGTAACGCGGTGTTCTCGTACTTCTTCGGAATATGGACGGTGCCCTACGGGGCAGTGGTACTCATTGGCGCAATCCTAGCGGCGCTTCCCGTTTTCGGCACAAAACCCACGCTGCTTGGCGCCGCAACGTGGGGCCTAATTACGGCAACTCTCACCGTACTCGAGCAACAAGGTGTGGTTCCGTACGCACCGTTGTTCAACAACATGCCCGTTATCGCGGGGCAGCTCTCTCCCTACTATCTCCTTGGCATTGGCTCGATCACCGTAGTCGGAATTTTGTTCTGCGGCACTCTTTCCATCGCTGCAATCAAGCAACTGCAGGCCCGTGATCGAGACCTCCAAAGAAACCGCGAGCAACTTCTCGCCTCACTGAACGAACTTCATCAGAGCCACCAAATCATCAGAGAGGCGAACGCCGAACTCGAGCACCGCGTGGAAGATCGTGTCACCGAACTTCGTACTACCAACGAGCAGCTGACGGCGAAATTCCGCGAAGGACAAAAGGCCGCCGAGGAAATCAATCGTCTCCGCCAGGCGATGGAGGCCGCGATCGAGGGCGTTGCCTACGTCGACACCGATGGTCGCTTCACTGAAATCAATGCGGCCTTTGCCACGATGCATCAGTGCGACCCGGGTACGATGATTGGAACCCTTGCGGATGAGTGGGTCGTGCCAGAAGACCGCGAAGCCGTGGCTACTGCTGTCTGCGGCCTAGAGCGAGGGACCAAGCGCGAACTGAGATCACACGGCCTTCGTCTCGACGGAAGCCCCTTCTCCATGGAGCTGTCTCTGGTCGGTAGCCCACACGACCCATCGGTCGAGCACCACCGCTTCGCCCGCGATACCACGGAGCAGGAAGCGTTGGCCGCAAAGCTCACCCATGCCACGAAGATGGAGGCGATCGGCCGGCTAGCGGGGGGCATCGCGCACGATTTCAACAACTTGTTGACGGGAATTCTGTCAGCGAGCGAACAGCTGGAAAGCCGCTTCCAGGATTCGGCCGAGCACAGCGATGCCCTCAAGTTGGCGAGTACTGCGCGAATGGCCGGCACGCGGGCTGCCGAACTCACACGCCAGCTTCTGGACTTTGCCCGTTTGAAGCGCCCAAAGGATGAAGTCATCGATGTTCACGCGAGTATCGAAAATTCCATGCAACTATTGAGAAGTGCCATCAACTCATCGATCCGGGTCACCACCAATCTCGCGCCGGAGACACTCCTCACCCGCGGCGATGCAGCACGCTTCGAGAGCGGAATTCTGAATCTCGGATTGAACGCACGCGACGCCATGCCCGATGGCGGCGAGTTGACAATTTCCACGTGCAAGGTGCGCCTGCCGTCTCAAGAGATCGGAACTGCTGAAACGAACTCGCCACCGATCGATTTTATCCGGGTGGAGGTCACGGATACAGGGGTTGGAATCGAGAAAGAAAACCTCACAAAGATCTTCGAGCCATTCTTCACGACCAAGCCAACAGGCCAGGGGACCGGGCTTGGCCTGTCGGTATTCGATCGCTATCTCGATGAAATTGGCGGTTCGCTAGAGGTGGAGAGCACACCCCACAAGGGGACAGTCTGCTCGATCCACACACCTCTCACGAGGCAAGTCGGGGACCGCGAGATGGAACAAGAGAACGACGACTCACTCGAGGGCAGCGGAGTCTTGCTGATCGCGGAAGACGACAAACAGGTCATGACGGTACTCAGTATGATGCTCGAGGCTGCTGGATATTCCGTGATCCCCTGCGAGGACGGAGGAGCGGCAGTCAAGGCTTTCGCGGACAACCATGAACAAGTGGCAGCCGCCCTCATCGACTTTCGGATGCCAGTAATGAACGGCGCCGAGGTGTTTCGCGAGTTGCGACAGATCAATCCGAACATCCCCGTCGTGCTCATGAGCGGGAACCTTTCTGACCCTGACCTTGATGAATTGAAGGCACAAGGCCTCAGTGGGATCGTGACCAAACCCTGTACACGCAAGACCTTGCTCAGCGCGTTGCGCGAAGCCGCCCCTCCGCGGTCGGCCGCCACGAGATCGACCAAGAACTCGTCGAGAGACTGAAGCTGCTCGGGCGCCAGTGGTGAGAGGGGGCTGGCTCTCCGGTGCTCTGGCTGGGCGAGGTCGACTTGTCGAGCGAGCTGCGTATCGATCAAGACGAGGAACACGTCGGGGTGCGGCTCGGAACGGGGACAGCCCGCGAGCAGGATACGCGAGGTCGATGTCACGTCCGCAAGGGGGTGTCGTTAGGAGGTTCGGAGCGTAACGACAGCGGGTTGTTCGCGGCGGCACCTGCTCTTTGGTTGCGGGCGAGTTGAGGCGCGTGGGCGTATGTTCGGGTTCAGCAGAAGTTGGACCAGTTAGGGGTTTGAAATAAGAGACACTTCCGGCCCAACCGGAAGGAGCACCTGATGGGTAAGGCAGAGAGTGCGGAGAAGGTAGTCCGCGACATTCAGCGCAAGACGAGACGCCGTTTTTCGGCGGAAGA